>NZ_JBWFBN010000001.1:595072-599601 GCF_056326165.1 Saonia sp. | reverse complement strand
TATGTAACTCCTATTGACACCATTGGTTACCAAGCCGCAAATAAGGCTTATTCCAAAACTTTTGGAGTACCTGCTATTCCACAACGTAGTGGTGGAAGCATTCCTATAGTTTCCCTTTTTGAAGAAGAATTGGGAAGTAAAACTATCCTTATGGGCTTTGGTTTAGATAGTGATGCTATACATTCTCCTAACGAACATTTTGGAGTTTGGAATTATTTAAAGGGTATAGAAACAATCCCATATTTTTATAAGTATTACACCATGATGAAAGTTTAGTAATAAGCTCAAAAAAACTACTGCTTTTTACTGATATATGTCATATTATATAAATAGTGTAAAGTATACATTTGAGTATTAATATATTTAACACTTAAATTATGACTGTAGATATTCAATATGTACGAATGCCCAATAGCCAAAGTATGAACTCCTTTATGATAAAAAAATTAAATAAATTAGCAGACAAATATGAATGGCTTATAAGGGCTGAAGTTTTTTTTAAATTAGAAAATAATAAAAAGAAAATGGGGAAAATATGTGAAATTCAGCTTTCTGCCCCGGGTTCAAGGATTTTTGCTAAAGCAGTAGATAACGATTTTGAAAAAGCAGCAATTAAAACGATTCATGAACTAGATAAACAATTATCTAAACGTAAAAGTGTTTTTAATCATCATTAATGATTAAAGTATAAATATTTTTTTTAAATTTTCTTCACATACTTAGTGATAATCACAATCTGGGTAGGACCTACTTTACCTTCAATAAACTCAGCATTTTCTCGATCTAAGGAAATACGACGAACAGCTGTTCCTTGTTTGGCAACCAAACTAGAACCTTTTACTTTTAAATCCTTAACAAGAACAACAGAGTCTCCGGTTTGTAAAATGGTTCCGTTTACATCTCTATGGATAATTTTATCACTTTCATCTACACCTTCTCCTGTAGCTTGTGCCCACCTTAAGGTTTCATCATCCAAGTAAAGCATGTCCAACATATCTTGTGGCCAGCCTTCGTTTTTTAAACGAGAAAGCATTCTCCATGCTACAGCCTGTACAGCTCTGTGTTCACTCCACATACTATCATTAAGACAACGCCAATGATTAGCATCTGTAGTATCAGGGTTGTCTATTTGACCAATACAAGTTTCACAAGCTAATACGCTACTATCTACTCCTGTTACAGAGGTTGGAGGTACTTCTTGTACTTTTAAATCAGCTGTTGCTGCGCACAACTCACATTTAGAACCACTTCTTGCTTGTAAATCTTCTAATAAGCCCATTCTGTATTTTTAGTGATACAAAACTACGGCTATTTATATATACCTAACTATTCTCTTGCCAAATAGCCATTATCTAGTAACCAATCCGCCATACGGGCTGGCCAAGAAGCCAAGGTTTTTAGTTTTGTGCGATATCCCATATTAAAGGCATGACCTCCTCTAGCATAAATATGAGCCTCAACAGGTCTATCTACTTTTCGGTAGCCATTTAAAATTTTAACCACGGGACCAGAACAACAAGGGTCATCATTTGCCACCACCATAAAGGCAGGAGGCACATCTACTGGCATTTCATCTGGAATACCAAAAGGACCTGGATACACTAATAATTGAAAATTAGGTCTTCCATTTAATCGATCTATTGAATCTTTAGCATTTATATCTCCCTCTCCACTCTCATAGGCAACCATGGATACGACTTCGCCTCCTGCGGAAAATCCTAACATTCCAATTTTATCAGGGTTTATATTCCACTTTTCGGCATTTGAACGAATGGTACGTATAGCTCTTAAAGCATCTTCTTTGGCATGTACGCCCAATTCATAGGGTGAATTTTCTTCACGCGCCAATCTATATTTAAGTACATAAGCAGTAATTCCCAAAGAGTTAAAATACAGAGCAGCATCTTTTCCTTCTGCATTAAAAACCAGTTCTCTATGTCCCCCTCCTGGACAAATTAAAACCGATGTTCCATTGGCAATACTATCCGCAACCTTAAAAACTGTTATCGATGGATTGTGAATATTCTTTACCCACCAATCTTTGGCCTGTTCTGGCGTATCTTTTAAATGTTCAAAACCAGGGACGCCATTTTTCCAAAGTGGAATTACGGTAGATTCGGTTTGAGAATAAATAGTAATAGAAAAAAGGAATAGGAAAATCTTAAAGATTGGTTTCATTTTGTTTGGTGGTTTTAGTGCTACTAAAAATAGGTAAATACACCTCTGCCCTTTCTTAAAACCTTCATAAATTTAACTCTACATTTGTAGAATTAAAATATTTACTCTATGTTTGTAGAACTAATTCTAAAAGTGTAGAAATGCAACTGTCAAAATCTGAAGAAGAACTTATGAATATCATTTGGAAGCATGAAAAAGCTTTTATGAAAGATTTGCTAGAAGCATATCCAGACCCTAGACCTGCCACAACCACTATTGCCACCTTATTAAAAAGGATGATAGATAAGGGTTATGTGAACTATAAAAGTTTTGGAAGATCTAGGGAATATTTTCCTCTTATAAAAAAGAAGGATTATTTCTCCAAACATGTAAACGGACTTATAAAGAATTTCTTTAACGATAGTCCTGGTCAATTTGCTTCGTTCTTTACCCAAGAGACTAATCTTACAAAAACTGAATTAGAGGGGTTAAGAAAATTAATAGATACCGAAATTAAAAAGAAGTAATATGTTGGTTTATATATTAAAGTCCGCGGGCTGTCTCGCCATTTTATTTTTGTTCTATAAGTTGTTTTTAGAAGACGAGAACATGCATGTTTTTAAACGTTATTATCTATTATTAGCATTGATAATTTCTATGCTAATCCCTACCATTGTTTTTACAGAATATGTTGAAGTTCCTTCATCTTTGGTATATGAAACCATAACACCTGTAACAAACTCTCACGGCCTTATTAATGTGCCAGCAGTACTTGAGTCTGACATTATGGGTGTTGAGCCAATGTTATGGGTTGTTTACTTTATTGGACTATTTTTCTTTGGCATTAAATTCATTAAAAATCTATCTCAGATTTTTAGAAGAATTCGTAAAAACCCCAAGCAAGTATTGCCCAAATTCATCCAAGTATTGCATTTGGAAAACCAACCACCACACACCTTTTTTAAGTATATCTTTTTAAATAAAAGGAAACTGGAAGCTAATGAAATACCCAACGAAGTACTATTACATGAAGAAACGCATGCGAGACAAAAGCATAGTCTAGATGTTGTTTTTGTGGAGTTGTTACAGGTGGTTTTATGGTTTAATCCGTTTGTATACCTAGTAAAAAAAGCAATAAAACTAAATCACGAATTTTTGGCCGATCAAGGCGTCTTAAACAAAGGAGTTCATTCATCAACTTATCAAAAAACACTGTTGGCATTTTCATCAAACAATCATAGACCCGCGTTGGCCAATGCCATTAACTATTCATCAATCAAAAAAAGATTTACAATCATGAAAGCAAAAAAATCAAAAAAATCAGTTTTATTAAGAACTGCAATCTTAATTCCATTAACATGTCTATTGCTATATGGGTTTAGTGAAAAGACTATTGTTGAAATTCTAAAAGATCAACCCTTAGATTCCGAAATATCTGGCCCCATTACCAATGTTATTAATGAAGAATTAAAGGATGTTAATTTAAAAACAGTTAACTATGTTGAGAATAATTCCTATAGAATTGTTGAGGTAGCCGGATTGGTCTTAGATTCCGAAAATTTATCTCCTCTAGAAAACGTCGAAATATACAATTCCATTGGGAAAATTATTTCCAAAACTGATAGTAGGGGCTATTACAAAGTTCAGTTTAATATAACAAAGCCAGGAGAAATATTCTTTGAATTCTCTCTAGGGAAAAATGGGTATAAACCCTTTTTACAAAAAGAACATTGGGGCAATCTTCAAGGCAAAATAAAATCAACTTTCTATTTTGGCCTACAAAAAAACGGGAATATTTCTCCAGAATTTTCCCAATTAATGGTAAACAATCAGAATCTTTCTTACGAATCCATTCAAAACAACCTTCATTTGGTACAAAGTGAATTTCAGTTCAACAAAAAAGTAAGAAAGGCCAAAAAAGAAAATCAAAAAATCCTTATAGAGATAGACAATGCCTATTACTTAGTAAGCAATACAGGATTGATTAAAATAAATTCAAAAAATGATTTAATATCACTTGATGACAATCAGGAAATTCCTGCATCAAAGCTAAATAGTATTATAGAAAGAAAAGCAATCACTGGAATGACCCCACTAGAAAATGAGGATGCTCTTTTTGCCATATATACCACCCAAGAAAATATCTATACAAAGCGTAAAAAGAAAAGTCAGGAAAGTGCCACCAGAGAACAAATGGCCGAATATGATAAATTGGCCAGACATTATAATTCCATGTCGAAAGATAATATGAAAGTTAAATACAAAGACATTGAACGATTAAAATATATTTACAGTCTAATGTCTGATAAGCAAAGAAAAGATGCGGAGCCTTTTCCAAATTTTCCTCCCCCTCCTACTGCTCCTAAAGCTCC